>NZ_KV792254.1:7863-56964 GCF_001808125.1 Staphylococcus sp. HMSC14D10
AATATATATTGGCAGTAGTTGACTGAATTAAAAATACACTTGTAGCAAGCTTCTTTTTAATCCAAGACAAACTTGTTATTGGGGCGGGACAGAAATAAATTTTGGAAAAATATTATTTCTGTCCCGCCCCCAATCTATTTAAAATGACATGTTTTATAAACGATGCCAAATATTAATCATTCTATCTTGGAACGACACTTGTATCACTGTGAACTGTAATATCAAAGCCTTCAGGAGATGTAATATGTTCTTCTTTAGCATTTGGTTTATATATATCGAAATGAACTAAGCCATAAGTAGTCTCGTTATCTGTTCTAGCTTGGTTAGATTGCCATACATTAGTAGCGATATGATGATGGTATTTTTGAGTAGACATGAACAAAGCTTGTGGGAAATTAGAAATGTGTTCTAAACCTATTTGTTCCACATAAAAGTCACGTGCTTGCCCGATATCGTGTGTTTTAAGATGTAAATGTCCAATTTTGCCATCTGCTGGCCAACCGTTCCAACCTTCTTCAGTACGTTGTGCAATTAAATCGTCCGCATCTACTGCAAGTGTATCCATTTTTACAAAATTACCATCCCATTGCCAATCTTCAGATGGACGATCTTGATATACTTCAATGCCGTTACCTTCTGGATCATTAAAGTATAACGCTTCACTTACAAGGTGATCACCACCACCTACAGGCACATTCAAACGACTAGCATGGAATAAAAAGTTTGCTAAATCTGTGCGTGTTGGAAGTAAATAAGCGATATGGAATAAACCAGCTTCTCTAAATCCAGGACGGCGGCCATCTTCTAAATATTGTAGTGTTAATGTATGACCATTAGCACCAACATTAAAGATGACATGATTGTAGTCTTGTTCTTTAATTGAAAATCCTAGTATATTTTTATAGAAGTTTGTCATTTTATTTAAGTCTTCAACGTTTAATGTAATATTAGTAACTTGTGTTGCTTCAGTAGTGTGAAATTCATTCATAATGTAGTGCCTCCTAAGATGAATAAGTCATCTTTATTTATTATTTATATTAAGTATAATAAATATACTACTAATCGTTAAATTAATCAAGACAGTTGCTTTAAAACTTTAAAAGCATACAAAAAAGCTTTTAGACTAATGTAATAAAGGTGATTAAAAACCTCATCCTAGCCTAAAAGCTAATTCTGTGAAACATTTCAGTTAACTTCAAATTGTATGACAACGATTATGAAATAGATTATCCTAAATAAACATCTTGATAATCATCATTTTTCTCTAGAACGTCTTTCGCAAATGGACAAGATGCGATGATTTTTAAGTTATTTTCACGTGCATAATTAACGACAGCTTCAACTAATTGTTTTCCTAGACCTTGTCCACCTAATTCATCAGCGACACCAGTATGGTCAATGTCGATTTCATTATTATCTACTTGTTTAAACGTAATGACAGCTTGAGCATTTTGTTCATCTTCGCCAACATAAAATTGTTGATGTCCTTGTTTAATTTCTTGTGTCATAAAACGTCACTCCTTTAATAATGTCATATTACTATCTATCACTTTTGAAGAAATCTAAAACATTTTATAATTAAATATTTAATCCTAAATAATATAATAAACATAGATATTGCATTATTACATTATTAAAGATATAGTTAAAAACGAATTTATTACGCTTTGGAGGGTTCTGTGTGAAGAGGATTGGCTATATCATTATCGTCCTGTGCATTAGTATTGCTTTATCAGCTTGTAGCACAGGGCAATATTCGGATGCGAAAAAGAAAGATGTTTCAACTAATAATAAAATAAATATCTATACTACAGTATTTGCATTTGAAAGTTTTACCAAACAAATAGGTGGCAAATATGTCAATGTGGATACGATTTATCCTCCAGGTGCAGACACCCATACATATGAACCAACTCAAAGAGATATGATTAATATTGCTAAAAGTGATCTATTTATATATTCAAGTGACGACTTAGATCCAGTGGCTAAGACGATTACGCAATCAATGACCAACGATGATATGAAATTAGCAGTTGCAGCTGATTTAAATCATCATACATTGCTTGAAGAAGACCATGATCATGAAGATCACGACCACCATCATAGTCATGAAGAGGAAAGTTACAACCCGCATGTTTGGCTTGACCCAGTCTTAGACAAGCATTTTGCAGAAAAAATAAAAAATGATTTAGTTAAAAGAGATCCTCAACACAAAGCATATTATGAACAAAATTTTAAGAAATTAAATCAGGATTTAACAGATTTAGACAATAATTTGAAAACAATTACTAAAAATCCTAAAAGACAAAAAGTAACTATCTCTCATGATTCATTAGGTTATTTAGCAGAGCGCTATCACTTTCAACAAGAGGGTGTTAGTGGTATGAATAACGAAGAGCCTAGTCAAAAGGATATTCTTGCGCTTATTAAACAAATCAATCAATCGAAGCAACCTTATATCCTTTACGAACAAAATATCACTTCAAAGATAACTGATGTTATTCGTGATGAAACCAATGCAGAACCAGTAAGTTTTAATAATTTGTCTGTTCTATCTAAAGAACAAGTTAACGACAAAGACTTAACTTTCCAATCAATCATGAAAAAGAATATTAAAGCGTTGGATAAAGCGTTGAATCAATAAAAAATATCCCCAATCCTTTCATTAGGAGATGGGGATATTTTATACCTATTTATTCATATCTAATATAGCTCACCGTTGTATTGTAGTATTCTTCGAAACCATGAATACCATCTGCACCACCTAAACCTGATTCTCTCCAACCAGCATGGTAACCATTAACAACTTCTTCTGCTTCGCAATTAGCGTAAACTTCACCGAATTTTAAACGTTCTGTAGCTTCCATCACTTCTTTTAAATTCTCTGAAAAGATATAAGAAGATAAACCTGCATTTGTATCGTTTGCGTAATCAATTGCTTCATCGAAATCATTATAAGTTGTAATTGCTAGAACAGGACCAAAAATTTCCTCTTTAAAGGCACTGTCATCTTTTTTAACATTATCAAGAATTGTAGGTTCATAGAAGAAACCAGCGCGATCTAATTTATGGCCACCTAAAACTAAGTCTGCACCATTCTTAACGGCTTCTTGCACTTTATCATCAATACTGTCCAATTGTGTTTGATTGATAATAGCACCATAATCAGTGTTATCGTCTAATGGGTCACCGACTTGTAAGTCGCTCATACGTTGTTTAGCCTTGTTTACAAAGTCATCATGAACATCTTCGTGAACAAATATACGCTCTGGGCAAGTACATACTTGACCAGCATTATTAATTCTTGTTTTGACAATGTAGTCCACCGCTTTGTCCAGGTTAGCATGAGGTGTAACTAAGACAGGTGCGTTACCACCTAATTCAAGATTCACTTTTTTTACTGTATCTGCTGCATTCTTATAAACTGCTTTACCAGCACGCATACTTCCTGTTAGAGAAATGAGTTGTACATCTTTATGTGTGGCAAGCTGTGTACCCACAGCTTCTCCAGTGCCTGGTAAAATTTGAATTAGACCGGCTGGAATTGTTGAAGCACGGAATAGCTCAGCCAATCTTAACGTTAATAATGTTGTTTCTTCACTTGGCTTAATGACGATTGAGCATCCCGTTACAAGTGCTGGAATCACTTTACGCATTAAGACCATAATTGGTGCATTCCATGGCACGATACCTGCAGTTACGCCAATTGGCTTTTTAATTAATTGAATCATTTCATTCGATACATTATTTTGTAGTACTTCGCCTTTATTACGCATACTTAAACTTGTCATATAATCAATAAATTGCACAGCTTTATCGATTTCACCTTCAGCTTGCGCTAATGTTTTACCTTGTTCTTTAACATACAATTTGGCAAGTTCATCTTTGTTTTGCTCTAATAAAGGAATTAATAATTTTACATGCTCTGCACGTGTTGGTGCTGGTACTTTTTCCCATTCAAGTTGTGCATGTTTAGATTTTTCGATTGCCTCGTTAACTTCTTCCTCAGTTGCGAAAGTAATGGTATCAAATGTTTCTCCTGTAGCAGGATTGATGACTTCCATCGTGTCGCTAGATTTACTCTCTACAAATTCATTATTTATAAATAATTGATTGGTCATTTGAGACACCTCCAATGTTTGTATTCCCTGTAACAACCGTTTTCATGCTTATTTCATTTTGAAAAAAGATAGAAATAAATAGATATTGAAATTATAATAGAACTAACATATTGACGATTAATTGAAACGCGTGTACAATCTATCTCGAAATCGAAATAAATTAAAGGTGGTTAGTAAATGGATCGCACAGAACATTCATTAAAAGCATTTATTGGTCTAAATAGAGCATTAGATACATTAGAAAAAATCGTGCAACAAGATGTAAAGAATTACGGGCTCAACGTGACGGAATTTGCAGTGTTAGAATTACTCTATAGTAAAGGTCCACAACCTATTCAACGTATTAGAGATAGGGTGCTCATCGCGAGTAGTAGTATTTCATACGTTGTGAGCCAATTAGAAGACAAAGGTTGGATTACACGTGATAAAGATCCATCAGATAAGCGTGTATATAACGCCACACTTACTGACAAAGGTCAACAATTTATGTCAGATATATTTCCACAACATGCCACAACGTTAGAACAAGCATTTTCAGTTCTATCAGATGAAGAATTGATAACGATTCAGCAAGCATTCAAAAAATTAAGTGCACAATCTACTGAAGTGTAAATCGTGCACTTTTATTTATAACGAAAATTATCTCTAAATCGAAATAAATGGAGGTTTTTAATATGGCTAAACATGATTTATTAGGTATTCATCATGTAACTGCAATTACAGATGATGCTGAACGTAACTATAAATTTTTTACCGAAGTACTAGGTATGAGACTAGTTAAAAAAACAGTAAACCAAGATGATATTCAAACGTATCATACATTTTTTGCAGATGATGAGGGGACAGCTGGTACAGATATGACATTCTTTGATTTTCCTGGAATTCCTCAAGGACGTAAAGGTACCAATTCGATTACTAAACCATCGTTTCGTGTTCCGAGTGATGAAGCATTGACATACTATATGAAGCGTTTTGATGCATTTGGTATAAAACATGATGGTATTCAAGATGTGCTAGGTAAGAAGGTATTGCATTTTCAAGAGGAGGATGGACAAGACTATCAATTAGTATCCGATGAAGGCAATAGCGGTGTCTCACCAGGTAAACCATGGAAGAATGGTCCGGTTCCAGAGGATAAAGCAATTTATGGCTTAGGACCAATCGAAATTACGGTTAGTTACTTCGAGGATTTCAAACAATTGTTGGAAAATATATATGGAATGCGAACAATTATGAATGAAGAAGATGTAGCATTGCTTGAAGTCGGTGAAGGTGGCAATGGTGGTCAAGTTATTTTAAGAAAGAATACAGAGAGACCAGTTGCTGTACAAGGATATGGTGAAGTCCATCATGCATCATTTAGAGTGAAAGATCATGAGGCTATTGAACACTGGATACAGAAATATCAAGAACTAGGCATACCAAACTCTGGTTTAGTTGACCGTTTTTATTTTGAAGCATTGTATGCAAGAATCGGTCATATTTTGTTAGAAATTTCAACTGATGGACCTGGTTTTATGGGTGATGAACCCTATGAAACGCTAGGAGAGAAATTATCACTTCCACCATTTTTAGAGAAACAAAGAGAAGCGATTGAAGCGCAAGTTCGTCCGTTTGATACAACTGGAAAAAGTTATAAATAGAGAGGTATTGAATTATGGAACCAATTACACATATTCATCATATTTCAGCGATTGTAGGAGATGCTCAAGAAACGTATGATTTATATACAAATGTATTAAATTTAACTTTGATTAAACAGACAGTAAATTATGATGATACAAAAACATATCACTTATATTTCTCAAATGACAGAGCGCAACATGATATGGTACTTACTTTCTTTAATTGGCCAAATCAATATAGAGGTCGTATCGGTTCAGGTCAGGTTGGACGATTAGCGTTTAGAATACCGAAAGATAGCATGTCACATTGGGAAATGAAATTGAATGCGAATGGGATTCAAACACGTCAAACTGAATCATTCAATCAAGCAACGTTAGAATTTGAGGACATTCACGGATTAACACTAGCGATGGTTGAGAGTGATGACGAATGTGTTAACAATGACATCATAGGATTTCATGGCGTAACAATGCTATCAGCTAATCCTCAAGCTACGGAAGCATTGTTGCGAAATGATTTAGGGTTGGAATATATTCAAGAAACAGATGACAATGTGCACTATCAAACGAGTGGTAGCGTGCATCATCAAATTATTGTGAAAAAGTTTGTAAACCCACAACCTGTACGTTGGGGTGGTGGCATCTTCCATCATATTGCATGGTCAGTACCAAATGACGAGGTACATGTACAATGGCGTGATTATCTTCTTAATAAAGGCTTGCATGTAACAGATGTGAAAGAACGATTCTATTTTCATGCGATTTACATGAAAGAACCTGGCAATTTAATATTTGAATTTGCGACTGCTGGACCTGGCTTCACGATTGATGAAGATGTAAATGATTTAGGTAAACAACTACAATTACCTCCATTTTACGAGGGAAGAAGATATGAAATAGAAGGTCATTTAATGCCATTAAAATTAAAAGAGGACTAAGGAGAGGTGACACAAATGGAACATATTTATAGACCAGGTAAGGATAACTCACCTACGTTAATTTTGTTACATGGTACTGGTGGGGATGAAACAGATCTTATTCCACTTGGAACAGCTTTAAATCCTAACTATAACTTGTTAAGTATTCGTGGAGACGTCAATGAGAATGGTATGAATCGTTATTTCAAACGTCTTGCTGAAGGTGTATACGATGAGGAAGATTTAGAATATCGAGGTCAACGGTTGCTAGATTTTATTTATGAAGCGGCTGAACAGTATCAATTTAATTTGAATAGAACGGCTTTAGTTGGTTTCTCTAATGGATCAAATATTGCGATTAACTTAATGTTACGTGACAAAGCACCGTTTAAAAAAGCATTACTATTTGCGCCACTTTATCCAATAGACGCTTCAACAAGCAAAGATATGAGTGATGTAGACGTTCTATTATCAATGGGAAAAAATGATCCAATCGTATCTATTGAACAAAGTGAACATGTTATTAATTTATTTAAGCAACTGGGTGCACAGGTTACAGAAGTATGGGTCAATAGTCATGAAATTACACAAGCTGGATTACAGAAAGGTCAAGAAATACTGAATTCATAATGGAAAAGGACTCAAAGATGTATGGTTCGCATCTTTGGGTCCATTTTAATGTTTTCCTAAATTATTTAGAGAATATTAAGTGTTTAAACCCTTGGTATAAAATGGGGATAAGGAGTATGAAGCCAAATAATCCCATGATTGGGAAGACTTTTCCAATTAAAGAAATGAAACCGATAAATGTACATATAAACGTGATGATAGCCATTATAATGATGAGTACAAAGTACCCTTTGGAAAATGGCTCTGTAAATCTGGAAGCAAATGCATACATAAGACCTACAATCGTATTATAGATAACAAGAACCATTATAATCGACATCACTGTACCTAATAATGGTGAAATGTGACTTGCGAGTAATAGGGTAGGCAATGCGACAGATTGAATATGTTCAAATTCTGTAACAAGGCCAAAATTAATCATTAATAACAGTAATGTGATAATGATGCCACCAATTAGGCCACCCCATAAGCCAGACTGACGATGCTGCATGCGACCGCCCATAACACTTAAAAAACTAAATGCGGCTGCAATTTGTAGACTTGCATAATTTAACCCATCAAACCACCAACCAAGTGATAGAGAATGATGCTGTTTATTGAAACGATTGGTCGCACTAAAATTTAAATCCCCTGTTATAAAATAATAGATAGCTATAATAGAAACAACAATGACTAAGAACGGTGTAACCATACCTAATACCGTAATCAGACGTTCAAATCTAAGAAATAGCGTCATCAGAATGACTAACACTAGAATTAATGAACTTAACCAATAAGGTAATCCGAAACTTTCATGTATAGTTGACGCACCACCCGCAGTCATAATCATCGCTAAGGAGAATAAGAATAGAGTTAAGATAATATCAAAGATACGTGCAATGATTGGATGTAAATAATATCGAATAGACTCAGAATGATTATGAGATTGAATGACAAAGCCAGTGTTTAATACGAACACGCCTGCTAGCGTTATAATCAAACCGGTAACAATAATGCCAGAGATGCTATAGATACCGTTACTTGTGAAGAACTGAAATATTTCTTGACCAGTAGCAAAACCAGCACCAACGACAACACCAACAAATGCGAAAGCTACCATGATACTCTCTTTAAAAAGTTGCACAATTAAAATTTCCTTTCAAATCATTTCTAAATTCATATATTTAAACGCAATTACCTATTTTAGATGAAAAGATACTAGAAATAAATAGGAAAGTTTACTCGAAGTGAACATTGTGTGTCCTAAAAAGGCATTAACAGGTTGTTTATAAAATAATAATGCAGGCTTAATCAAAGTTTGATAGTATTACACAGTATAAAAAAAGTTGAATCTTATTGAGGAAGGTGTAGGTATGTCATTAGATTTACCTGTCATGTTAATCATTGTCTTATTTTTAGCATTAGGCATATTTAGTCAATGGTTAGCGACACAGATTAAATGGCCATCAATTGTAGTTATGTCGATTGTGGGCTTATTGATTGGACCGATATTGGGACTGGTTAACCCTCAAGAAACATTGGGAGCCGAAGTATTTAGTCCGATTGTGTCTTTAGCTGTAGCTGTCATTTTATTCGAAGGAAGTAGTAATTTAGACTTTCGTGAATTAAGAGGCATTTCTAAAGCGGTCATTCGAATTATTACCGTTGGCGCAGCTATATCATGGGTGCTCGGTGCGATTGCATTACATAAAATTTTAGATTTTCCAATCTCTGTTGCGGTTGTGATGGGCGGATTATTCTTAATTACAGGTCCAACCGTCATTCAGCCACTTCTTAAGCAAGCAAAGGTGCGTAAGAGTGTTGACTCTATTTTAAGATGGGAAAGTATCATATTAGATCCAATAGGACCGATACTCGCATTAACAGCGTTTTATATTTATCAAATATTTGAGCAAGGTTTTGGTGTCCAAGTTATTCTCATCTTTATTTTGAAAATGATTATAACAGCCATTATTGGCTTCGGAGCATCATTCGTTTTCAATTGGTTAATTCAACGTGATTTTATTCTGCAAAATTTGATGCCATCGATTCAGTTGGTCTTTATTTTATTAGTCTTTAGTATTTGTGACCAAATATTACAAGAATCAGGATTATTAGCCGTTACCATTTTCGGCTTAATGATGGCACGTTATAAGAGACATGATTTAATTTACAAGGAGTCAGATCATTTCATTGAAAATGCATCATCTATTCTTGTATCTACCGTCTTTATATTAATCACTTCGTCATTAACGTCATCTGTATTGATGGATGTCTTGTCATGGCAATTAGTGATTTTTGCGATTGCAATGATTGTATTGGTACGTCCAATCTCTGTTTTATTATCAACAATAGGTACAGAGATCACGAAAAGAGAACGCGCTATTGTTGCAATGATGGCACCTCGAGGGATTGTCGTTTTAACTGTGGCACAATTCTTTGGAGGATTATTCATGGATGATCATGTGAAAATGGCAAGTTATATCACGCCAGTGACGTTTGGACTAGTGTTTATTACAGTTGTCATTTATGGCTTTAGCTTTACGCCATTGAGTAAGTTGCTTGGACTTGCGAGTACAGAACCACCAGGCGTTATTATAGTAGGAGAGAGTGAATTTTCATTCCATCTAGGTAAGAAATTGCATGAACATGATATTCCTATTATGGTATTTAATTTGTTTGAGAATACGTCGGAGAAGGCAGAAGAACTTGGTTTTGAAGTGTTTAAGGGGAATTTATTATCAAGTAGTGATCGAATATATGCGGATTTAATTCGTTATAATAAATGTCTATTAATGACTAAGTCGTTTATTTTTAATAGTTTAGCGTTTAATGAATTGGTACCGGAGTTTGGATTGAATAATGTAAGTATGATGCCAGTGTCATTTACTGATGAACAGGCACGTAATAACTTAAATGGTCCATTACGCAATCATATTTTATTTGATGAATCACACAGTCCAAGATGGTTTGATAATACGATAAGTAATAAGAATATTGTGGAGGTACTTGCAGAGGAATACGACACAATTACTGATCATGATATGATTATTTATCACGTTGATGATAATAGTGTTGTCTCATTTAATAAAAGTACTAAACCTATACCACAATATGATCAAGGCACATACGGCATCTTAAGAGATGTGTATTGAAAATAGTTTAAGTTATGTTTAATTAGAGGATTGTAAAGTAGTTCTTTGATTTTAATCATTAGAACTACTTACGTAAGTGTGTGAACACTTACGTTCATTTACGCCACTGCTCCCTTAGGAGTCTTATCAACTATGTTTCATAATCCATTTTAGAATTACTTACCTATTTGTGTGCTTTACTATCTGTTATTAAGAATAAACAAAATAAAGGGCAATTTCTATTTTGAATATATAGAAATTGCCCTTTATTTTATGGTGTCATAAATATTTGTATTAATTTAAGTATCTATCATGCATTAATAATTTTAAGATGCGGATTTGTTCTTGAAGTACTTTACCATCATTGGTATCTCTGATTTTTTTGCGTTGCAATTCTTCATCTACAACACGACGAACTGATAATTCATCTGCACCGTCTGATAGTACTTTATCTCTTGAATCAAAATGTTGATGTGCGACTAATTGCATGCCAAATGAATTGTAAAGTAATGTATAACCCGCAATACCTGTCGTTTTTTGATATGCTTTTGAGAATCCACCATCGATAACTAACATTTTACCATCTGCTTTGATAGGGTCTTCACCATCTATTTCTTTAACAGGTGTATGACCATTAATGATTCGACCTTCATCTGGATTGAGACCGAAGTCTTTTAACATTTTGCGAATCATATCAACATCTTCTCTTAAATAATAATATGGATTCTTAGGTTCTTTATGAGAAGCCTTATCTTCAATAAAGTAACGTTCAAATGTTGTCATCGCTCTTTTTCCGAAAAGTGAACTGTATTTACCAGTCCATAAATACCACACTAAATCTGTTGATAGATCATCAGTGATTTCTTTGTAGTCGTATGCATAGCGTACATGTCTTTCAAACACGTCTAAAAGGTCACGCCCTTTATGTTGTTCACCTTCAATTTCGAATGATTCCATTTCTCCATTCTCATCAACAGGGATACATCCATGAATAAGAAGATTGCCATTATATGGAAGGTAAAGTTTTCCTTTCTTCATCAAGAACGACATGTGACGTTTCAATTTCTCAGATTGTTGGAAAGAAAGTAGCAGTTTATTCATAATTTCTTCTTCCTCAGGTAATAATTTACCAGGATCTTGTGGGTCCACAGTACTGAAACATGTATCTTTTAAAGGATATGTTTTACCGTAAATCGTGATTTCATTCGTATCATAGTTGACCTTTTCCAAGACTAAACGGTCTTCCATTTCAAAGGTAGGACGACGTTTGATAATTGGCATTTCTAGTTTGAATTGAATCATCGCAATGGCTTGATGAATCTTAGTGATTTGGCTTTCTTCAAGTTTAGATAGCCCAACTGGTTTATCAGGGCGCTTCTTAGGTTTAAATGCAGGATTATCGCCACTATAATGTTCTTCAGCAAGCGTTAATAACGGACGTAAATTAATTCCATAAGCATCTTCAATAATATCTAAATTATCGTATCGTGCACATATGCGAAGTAGGTTGGCTAAACATGCTTTAGAACCAGCATATGCACCTATCCATAAGACATCGTGGTTTCCCCATTGAATATCAACAGAGTGATAATTGATTAACGTGTCCATAATCTTATCTGGTTGAGGACCACGGTCGTAAATATCACCAACTACATGGAGATGATCAACTACTAGACGTTGGATACTATAAGATAAACCAATAATTAAGTCGTCAGATTGTTCTAACTCGATAATTTGATTTACTAGTGTTTCATAATATGACTTTTTATTGTTGAATTCATTATTCTTATAAAGTAGCTCTTCAACGATATATGTATATTCTTTAGGTAACGCTTTACGTAATTTTGAGCGTGTATATTTTGATGAACAATAAGTAATTAAATCAATTAATTGTTCAATTGTAGTAATATACCAAACATTCAATTTTCCCTTTGAATCGAAGTTATTTTTCACAAGTTTTAATTTTTCTTCAGGGTAATAGACGAGGGCAGCTAAGTCATCGATTTCTTTTTGGGATAATGTCTTTGCATAAAGGTCGTTTATTTTTGAACGGACATTACCTGATCCATTACGCAATACATGTTGGAACGATTCGTATTCACCATGAAGGTCACTGACAAAGTGTTCAGTACCTTTTGGTAATTCTAGAATAGACTCTAAGTTGACAATTTCTGTTGCTAACTTCTCAGGACTATCAAATTGTTGTGATAATAAATCTAAATATTTCTCTCGTAATTCACTTTCAGTCGTTTGTGTCATCTAATTTCACTCCTGTTTGGAATTGATATTCATATGGGTAGATATGTCATAAAATCGCTTACATTAATTATCTTTAAAAATCACCACTTTTTCAATGGTGATGCTTAAAATGTAAGAATTAATTCTTAAAGTTTAAATATATGTAAGACAAAAGCCTGGGACATAATTTAATGACTCAGGCTACAAATATATATTGGCAGTAGTTGACTGATTTAAAAATGCACTTGTAACAAGCTTTTTTAAATTCTAGTCAACCTTGCCTGGTGGGCGGGGCCCCAACAAAGAGAATTTCTTAAAGAAATTCTACAAGCTAAGCAAGTTGGGGATACAACGAAATAAATTTTGGAAATATTATTTCTGTCCCACTCCCTTAACTGTTATTTAACTCGGTTTCTGTTTTTAAAGAATATTCTATACAGTAAGTAAAGTACTGCAAGAATAATAATGACATACATGATATATGAATAAGTGTGTAAACCAGCCATTAAAGTATCGAAACTACCACTTAGCATACGGCCTAATAGTATTAGGGCGAAGTTCCAAATTGTAGTACCTAGTAATGACAATACTGCGAACGTAACGACATTCATTTTATTGATACCTGCAGGAATTGTGATTAATACACGTAATACTGGAATAAAGCGACATAGTAATACTGCCCATGCACCATAACGTTTAAACCAGTCATTTGCGCGCCTTACATCTTTACCCTTAAGTTTAAACCATTTACCATGTTTATCTACAAAACGATAAATACTTTCTTCGTTAATTAAACGGCATAAATAATATAGGATTAATAATCCAATAAATGATGCGATTGTTGATATAAGGAATAAAATAGGTATTGATAAACCCGACTTAACTGACATTAAACCAGCAAAGGTAAGAATTATTTCAGAAGGGACAACAGGTAAAACATTCTCTAATAAGATGAGAATAAAGATTGCAGTATAACCCCACTTACTTATAAAATCAGTGATTAATTGTTCCATTTATATTCAAGAACTCCTTTTATTAAAAGCATTATTTGTGAAATTAAAAATTCATAGTAAATTTATTATAATAAAATTTACTATGAATTGCTTGTATAAATCTATGTGTATTTTTATTTTAGCGCTTTTAAATAAGAATGATACAACTTAATTGCTTCTTCATCATCTTCGATGCCATAAACATTCATACGTCCATCTTTAAATAAGGTAATTTCATAATCGTCATCTTTAATTAATTTTGCGAAAGAAGTGGATTTCACAATTTCACAGGGAAGGTGGTGTGCGTGTTCAAATATACTTGGCTGATATCTAAAGAGATATGTACGTCCACATAAGCTTTCAATATGCTGCTGGTGTTTCGTTTCTAAGAGTGAGTAGTGTTGATTCGCACATACCTCACACGCGTGATCTTTCAATATATCGACGTTCATCGCTTTATAATCGATATGCCACGTATCAATAGTGATTAGTTTCTTTGAAAAGCCTTCCCCAGATAGGTAACGAAGTACTTCTGCAACTTCATAACTTGCTACTTGCGTAATAATAGTTGGTAGTACGCCATTAATCGCACAACTTTCGCCACTTGATGGCATTTGTTTTAAGAGGCATTTTAGACATGGTCCTTTGAAATCAATGCCATAAACTGTTCCTTTATTGCCGACAGCAGCACCATATACCCAAGGAATTTGATGTTTGTGACACACTTCATTGATGAGATAACGAATTTTAAAATGATCCATCCCATCGATAACGATATCTGGTTTAACTTCATTTAATATATCTTCAATATTGTTTGAAGTTATTTCTTGGTAATAAGTTTGTACGTCTACATGATGATTGATATGTGCAATATGTTCTTTTATTGCGTGTACTTTTGGTACCATATTTTGATCGTCATCTTCAGTATAAAGCGCTTGTCGATGTAGATTAGACGTTTCAACTATATCCATATCAACGATTGTGATGTGATGTGCCCCCATCCGAGCAAGAAGCTCGGCGACATGACTACCTAATGCGCCGGCACCTAGAATAAGTAACTGTGCATTAGAAAGGGCATGCTGTCCTTGTTCACCAAAAGGAGGGAATCTCATTTGACGATTGTAACGTTGCATTATAAGAAACCTAAACCTTCAGTTGGGCTTGATGCTTGGGCAGTATATTTTACTGGGATTCGTCCTGCTTCATAAGACAAACGACCAGCATGAATACCTAATTTCATTGCTTCTGCCATCTTCACAGGATCTTTAGCACCTGATACCGCTGTATTGAGTAGAATGCCGTCAGCCCCTAATTCCATCGCATGACATGCATCTTTCGGAGAACCAATACCAGCATCAACGATAACTGGCACATTTGAGTTTTTAATAATGTAACTTAAATTAAGTTGGTTGTTTATGCCGCGACCTGTTCCGATTGGAGATGCTAATGGCATAACGGCATGCACACCTAATTCTTCTAAACGTTTAGCTAAAACGACGTCATTAGAAATATATGGACATACAATGTATCCACGCTCTAGCAATACTTTACAAGCTTCATATGTTTCAAATGGATCAGGTAATAATGTTTCATCATCACCGATAACTTCTACTTTAATCATGTCACATACACCTGCATGTTTAGCGATTTCTGCAATACGAATGGCTTCTTCAGCAGTTTTTGCGCCAGCAGTATTTGGAAAAGTTATAAAGTCTTTTAAATTAATGTTTGCGAGTGGATTAGGTAAATTCTTGTCATACAAATTCATACGTCTTACTGCGAAAGTAAGTACATTTGTTTCTGAAGCTTTAATCGCTTCTGTTTGTATGTCTTCATTTTCAAACTTTCCTGTACCTAGTAATAAACGAGATTGTAATTCTAAATTTCCAATTTTAAACATTTTATCCGCCTCCAACAAATTCTAATAATTCTAATTGGTCATCTTCACGTACCGTGTGTTGATGATAATCTTCTTGTTTAATTAATGTTTTATTATGTTCAACAATGACACGTTCTGGGTCTAATTCTAGAGAGATGAGCACTTGATGAATGGATTGCTCAGTGTCGAATGTGAATGCATCGCCATTAATAATGCATTTCATGATTTAACCTCCTTGAGACATTGAAAGATTCATAGCGAGATGGTTTGACTCCAGTTAATAGCCAATTTGCAATGTCACGACCAATAACATGGGACAATAAAATACCGTTTCGATAATGGCCGGTAATGACATATAATCCATCGTCAACTCGGTCCATAATTGGTAATTCGCCATTGGTATATGGACGTACGCCAGACCATTGCTTCATGATACGTGCGTTTGCAAGTTCAGGTATACGTTCTGTCGCATAGTGTTTTAACCATGAGACGCCTTGTTCCGTATTACCTACAGAATAATTATCAAATTCGCTAGTAGCACCAATTAAGTAACGATTAGGCGCTTTCGGAACTATATAGCATCCATTAGTCATAAATACCGTTTGCTGTAAGTTTAAATCGTCATGTTCCATGAGAAGAACTTCGCCCTTAACGCCGACAACCTCACGAGGCAATTGATATTGTTTTAACAATTGAGATGACCATGCACCACCTGCGACAATGATTTTCTTCGCATATAAATCACCTTGAGATGAAACGATTTGATAGTAACCATTCTGGCGAATAATATCTGTTACATTTGTATTGAAGTAGCGCGAAATACGACGCTGTTGTAAGGATTTAAATAATGCTTTCGTATAATGATTTGCATTGATTTGTCCATCATTTGGAATGTAGATTGCCATTTCAGATGCAACCACACTACCATCGGTTAAATCTGCTAATTCATCGTCTGATAGTTCAATTACATTGTCATCTAAGGCGTGTAAGAATTGAAATTGTGAGCGCAAATGCTCAACATCTTCAATTTGATTTGCGATTTTAATCAATCCAGATGATTGATATTGGATATCTATTCCAGTTTCATCTTGGAGTGTTTCGCATAATTCAGGAAAGCATTCACGTGATTCTAGAGCGAGACGAAATAAGTCACTGTCTTCTGTAAATTCATTTTGTGCACCTAACATGCCTCCAGCTTTATATGAAGCATGTTTACCAGGTATATCACGGTCGACAATTGCAATGTCGAGTTGCGTATGACTTATTTGTCTCGCAATGGACATTCCGATAACACCAGAACCAACAATAAGTACGTCATGCATCTTTCAACCACTCCTTTCGTAGATGTTGAATTTGTTGTAAAGATGCGCTCATAAAATAAGAAATTGCACAAATTCCTGCAAAGCCATTTGGAAGCCGTTGTATCGTATCTTCAGTAATACCTCCTATGGCATAGACTGGAATCGGAACTTGTAACACGGCTTTGATTTCAGACATTGATCTAGGCTGCTGATTTGGCTTAGAAGCCGTGGTAAAGATATGACCATAAAAGACATAATCTAATTGATGTTTAAAAGCTTGTTTCACAGAGTTAATAGTGTGCGTCGACATGCTTACTTCAACATCAGGATGTTGTGCTTTATAATCGAACGCTAATGTGTCCATTTCACGACAGTGCAAGCGTTTAAGTTTTAAGGATTCTAATAAGTCAACATCACTATGGATAATAATTTTGTTTCTTGGAAAGCCAGCAGCGATTAATTTTTTTAAAAAGGAAAATAAATCATCACTAGACATAGGCGTACGAAAGAGTAAACCATCGATGCCTTTATTAATTTCAATGAAGTGTTGTAAGTCTGCTTCTGTTAAATGTTTATAAGTTGTTATCGCAATAAAGATGTCTATCACCCCTAATAAATGAAAAAACGCTATCTCCTTAGTAGGAAATAGCGTTAGTATCTATGTAACGATATGTGTAAGCCACTTTCCTACGCCAGTACAAACTGGATCAGGTTCCAGGAATTATAAAGTTCTTTCTTTACTCTCAGCCTTAAACAAAGGCACTTCCAGTGGATAAATTATCTATTTAATTTTAAATAATGATGAGTAGCGTTTCATTTCAAGTTCATTTTACAATTTTTTTAAATGGAGTTCAAATTTTAATGAATATTGAGATTACAAAGCGTAAATACGAATTTAGTGAATAAAGTAACCAACGATCTACAATTTAATAAAAGAACTTTTAAATAAGATGTTGAAAACGATTTCAAAAACTGGTAATATTATTAAAAATAAATGCTGAAACCTTATGATGGTAAGGGTTTTAAGGGAGTTATTTTTACAAATAGGGAGTCTCGTGATTATATTAGACAACATATTTAGAATCAACAAATTAAAGGAAGTAGGAAAAAGAGGATATGGTACAAAGACAAAAGAAAAGTAGTGTTCGTTGGTTTTTCGCATTAGCATTTTTTATCATAGGTGTTATTGCTTACATGGATAGATCTAACATCTCATATATTGCCCCACAAATGATGGAAGATTTACATATGACAAAGCAACAATTTGGTCTATTAGCTTCATTCTTCTCATTAGGTTACGCGTTAATGCAAGTACCTTCTGGTATGTTAGCTGAGAAATTTGGACCTCGTAAGATGATTACAATCGCTTTAGTATGGTGGAGTGCTTTCACTATCTTTACAGGTATGATTAAACATCACGGTTTATTATATTTAGTGCGTTTCTTATTCGGTGTTGGTGAAGCGCCAATGTATCCATCAAACGCTGTGTTTAATGCAAACTGGTTCTCTAAAGATGAGAAAGGTAGAGCATCTAGTATGTTACTCGCTGGTTCTTATTTTGGACCTGTATTAGCGCCTGTGATTACTATTGCTATTGTAAATGCATTTAATTGGCAAGCTGTATTTTACATCTTCGGTGCTGTAGGTATTTTAATTGCAATACTATGGGGAATCATTGCGAAAGACTTACCAGAGCAACACCGTATGGTTAATGACGCTGAGAAACATTTCATTATGGAGAATCGTGACCTTGTTCAAACAAGTAAATCACTACCACCTTGGAATCAATTCTTCCGTCGTGTAAGTTTCTATGCGATTGCAGGTCAATACTTTGTAGTACAATTCGTTATTTCATTATTCTTGATTTGGTTACCAACTTATTTAACTGAACAATATCATGTTGAATTTAAAGACATGACTATTAGTTCATTACCTTGGTTTATCATGTTTATTTTAATTTTGTCTGCTGGTGCGATTTCAGATAAAATTTTACGCAGCGGACAATCAAGATTCGTTTCAAGAGGTTTAATTGCCATTGTTGGTTTCATCGTATTTGCAATTTCAATTTTCTTTGCAGTACATACTGAGAATTTATACGTAACGATTTTCTGGTTATCACTTGGTTTAGGTGGTATGGGTATATCAATGGGTATGAGCTGGGCAGCAGCTAATGACATTGGTAGAAACTTTGCCGGTACAGTATCTGGTTGGATGAATTTATGGGGTAACATTGGTGCATTATTAAGTCCATTCTTAGCTGGTGCGTTGGTTGCATCACTTGGTTGGACAATGACTTTCCAATTATTAATTATTCCAGCAGTCATCGCAGCAATTTTATGGTTGTTTGTATCACCAGACAAACCATTGATTAAAGATGAAAGTCGTGAATTAAAATAATTTCATATAAGCTAGGAAATCATTCCTAGAATCTAGCCAGTAAGTGGATTTTAATTAATTCATTTACTGGCTTATTTAATTACATTACTTGCTAAGTGCTTTGGAACATAGATTCACTAAATGTCTATTTTGAGAAAATATAATAAAATGTGTTTAAAGCTTAAAGTCACATTATTGTTTTATGTATGAGTGAAAATGGTAAAATAGTATTAAATTAATCACAAAATTGAGGGTGAAATGTATGATTATTATTAATGCCAAACTTAAAGTAAGTGAAGAACATCGTGAAGCCTATTTAGATTTAATGACGAACTTAGTTAAACATGCACGTGAAGAGGAAGGAAATACATTTTATAGCCACTATGAAGATGTAACTGAACGAAATACATTCGTAGTCGTAGAGAACTATAAAGATCAAGATGCGGTTGAAGCACACAACCACTCAGACCATTTTAAAGTGTTCAGCGAAAATATCGGCAAATATATTACAGAAAAACCAGTCATCGATGTTGCGGAAGCCAAATAATTAAAGAAATTTTCATAATAATATACATTACTAAGGTAGGATTTGAAATCTATGTCACAGATATAATTTCAATCCTACCTTTTTTGTAAATTAGACAATGGTCATCATATAACTTAATAAAAAGTGTTACCATTAAATATGTATGTTTTATAGAAAGGAAAGATAACATTGGGAAATGTTTTAAACTCACTTATCACATTTGACACAAGTAAAGTTGATCTGATGAAGGGTGTCAGACAAGGCTTGTTATTAATTATCCCAGCACTATTAGGTTATTTCCTAGGCAATTTTGCATTAGGATTGCTTGTATCGACTGGGACGTTGGCGCATATCTATGTGTTCAAAAGTTCACCCCGCTCAATGATTAGAACTGTTATCGTATGCTCATTGTCATTTGCAGTATGTATGATACTGGGCACACTTACAGTTACTGAGCCGATATTATATGGCGTAACCTTATTATTAGTTACAGTCATCCCATATTACATCTTCAGTGCATTGAAGATTGCAGGACCATCTTCAACATTCTTTCTTGTAACGTTTTGTTTACCAAGTAACTTGCCAATAGCACCAAATGAAGCGTTATACCGTGGTTTAGCAATTCTTGTTGGTGGTGCGATTGCTACATTAGTAGTCATCTTGACAATACTTTTCCAAAAACAAAAAATCGAAAATAGAGCGATTAATTCGGACTTTAACATGATTAAAGAATTAATGCACAATTATAATGATGTCGATAAATTTAAAGAAAGTACAAAAACAGCGGTAACACAGTTTAAAAATTCAGATGAATTGTTAATCACTGCTACGGCTGGAGTGAACCAGAAATTGAGTCCGCGCTTTCAAAGACTGTTATTACTCCACACATCGGCACAGGGGTTATATTCAGAATTATTGGAACTACATGAAAAAGGTATACGCCCTATACCAAATGAATTAGTTGAAATGATGGATGTTGCGATACGAAATGCATATCGAACAACAGCCTCTCGTGAAAAGTGGGCAAAAGAAGTTCATGTAGATGAAGCATTTGATGATTTATTACAATATATCTTGAAAATTGATGAAATTACGAACTTAGATTCAAGTCAAATTGAACATGAAGCAAGTGTTCGTAAACCGTTATATAGTCAACGTATCATTCATAATTTAACATTAGATTCGATTGTATTTCGAAATACATTAATTTACGCCGTCATTATGGCAGTAGCAATCTTTATTTCATTAGCCTTTAATATCCAAAAATCTTACTGGATACCATTAACAGCACATACAGTCTTATTAGGCATGACAACTCGACGTATGTTAGACCGTTCTGTTGCTCGTGGACTAGGTACTATCTTAGGAACACTTGTTTTATCAGCTATATTGTATTTCAATCCACACTTAATCATTGCCGTTATCATAATGGGTATTGCAGCGATGGTCACTGAAACATTTGTAGGTTCAAACTATGCGTTCGCAGTTATATTTATCACGATCCAAGTTATATTATTAAATGGTTTAGCATCAGATAACCTTTCAATTTCAATTGCCTATACACGTATCTTTGATGTATTAATCGGTATAGCAATTGCAGTTGTCGGAATTCTTCTTATTAACCGTCAAACAGCGTCTGTCATGTTACCACGAACGATTGCAGAAGTGGTTCGTAAGGAAGCGGTAATCTTCCAATATTTATTCTCAGAGAATCACTACCAAGATGATTTACGTGAAAGAGATGAAAGTTTAGCACTTTCAGTGAAAATGAGTAACATGATTCAAATCAACAATTCAGCAAGTGATGAATTGTTCTCTAATCAAGAAGTAATTCGTTATTATTATCCAAGTATATTTGCCTTGGAAGAGATTAACTTTATGTTAATGCGTGCGATGCAAGATCATCAACGTCAACGTATTTCAGATCAGCAAATGGGAGAATACCTAGTTACTTTTGAAAATTTAGCGAAACATTTCGAACTTCAAAGCCGACTTGAAATTAATGAACTCTCCGATTTACCTCAATATAATTACATTAAATCGGCATTAATGAGACTACAAAATAATTGTGTGCATACACGTAAAGATATAGATGATGTTGAAAATGGTGTGGCGATTAAAGCATAGTCCAATAAGCAAGTTTCACTCTAAACGATAGTGGTAAAGCAAACTATCAAGTTAAAAAGGAGTTTGATAGGATGCCTTGGACGATGGATGATTATCCGAACACGTGGAAGAACTTCGATGAATTAGAACGTAAGAAAGCAATTGATATTGGTAATGCTATGTTAAAAGATGGTTATAAAGAAGGGGATGTTATACCGATTGCTACACAGCAAGCTAAAGATTGGTATAAAGATGCGACGAAAGATGAGCTAGATGAATTAAAACATAAACACATTACCCAACACAAAAAAGATCAATCTGCAAATCCAAAACTAAATGACGAAAATGTACATGTCTATTTCGAAGATGATGAATGGAAAGTGAAAACAGAAGGTGCGAAACAAGCGTCTGATACGTTTGAGATGAAAGCAGAGGCCACTAAACGCGCACAAGACATCGCTGATAATCGTGGTACAAAAGTCATCGAACATAATAAGAATGAATCATCATAATTAATAGTTGCAAACCTTTATGTCTAGACGCATTGTTCAATATAAAGGTTTGCATTTTTAATTATAAATTTAATTGTTAAAAATAATGTGAAATCAAAGAGTATTATTTTTAGTTCATTTTGCAATTCGCTATAATATACAGTGATGATTAAGGAGGAAATACTATGTATGTAGAAAGAAAACCATCATTGTATATAGAAGAATTACGAAGTGAATTTAAAGATAACTTACATCATTTTAAAGATGGAGACGAAGCCT
The DNA here is from genome assembly GCF_001808125.1 of Staphylococcus sp. HMSC14D10. Classification (NCBI taxonomy): domain Bacteria; kingdom Bacillati; phylum Bacillota; class Bacilli; order Caryophanales; family Staphylococcaceae; genus Staphylococcus; species Staphylococcus sp. HMSC14D10. The sequence goes on from NZ_KV792254.1 coordinate 30,458, forward strand.
TTGATAGACTTATTGGCTTCGTAGAACTGGACCACTTATACTCCTCAGCCTTAAAAGAAATCAGTACAAAATTAGATATTCTAGATGACAACTTCAATCACGTTTATAAACACAACCCTATTCACCATATGGAACGCCGTGTGAAAGAAATGAACAGCTTAATTAAAAAGTTGCACCGCAAACAACTAGATATTAGTGCAGAAAGTGCTCGTGAACATATATTAGATATTGCAGGTATTCGCGTTGTTTGTAACTATTTAGAGGATATTTATGTCATTGAAAAGATGCTATTAAAACAAGAGGATGTCAAACTTCTAAAACGTAAAGACTATATTAAAAATCCAAAAGACAACGCCTATCGAAGCTTACATATTGTTGTGTCTATCCCAGTATTCTTATCAAATAAAGTTGAAAAGCTTCCAGTGGAGATTCAAATTAGAACCATTGGTATGGATATGTGGGCAAGTCTAGAGCATAAAATTCGCTATAAAAATAATGCGAGTACGGATGATTATAGTGATATGTTAAAAGACTGTGCACTTGAAATTGCAGATGTAGAATCTAAAATGCAATCGATTCATTCTGCTATTTCAGATAATAACTAAAACGATTAGTTTATAGTATAACTTGATGAATTGTACGTAACTTGCAACAATTCTATAAGTTATACTTTTTAATTTGCCTCTGTTTTGATAATTTTGTGATAAAATAATAATTTAGTAATATAGCAATTTTTGAGGTTGATTATGAACAGAAAATATTTCAAAACACAAATTTATCAATTGAAAAATTATCATAACGAACAAGTCGAAGTGGCATTTGCCGGGAATCAAACTTCAAATAGGGCAATTGTCTTCTTACATGGGGCAATCATGACCTACCGCATTATGACGATGTTTGAACCGTACTTTAGAGAATATAAGATGATCTATATTAACTGTCCAAGCCGTGGCAAAAGCTCAAGTATCGATCGCAATAATCACACATTAGATGATTACTCTGAACGAATTGAAGACGTTTTGGAACAAATTGTTTCGTCACAACAACTTGAAAAGGTCATGGTCATTGGTTACTCGATGGGTGGTATGATTGGCACACGTTTGTTGAAATTTAATACATTGCCTATATCGCACCTTGTTTATTTAAGCAGCGCAGCTAAAATTACACCAAACACAAGTATGCTAGCACGTTTGTTCTCTACAGATAGTAAACGTGATCACTTTAAAGATGAAATTACTGCAATTAAAAATTTGCCACAATATATTTTAAAAAAGACGGTCTACGCACGAAAAGAAAACGGACTAGATATCTTATCATTCGTCGCCCCAATTAAAACAATCATTACAGACTTAATTTATACAATTAAAGCTGATTATCTTCCAGATATTGAAGAAATTGAACAATTTCCTAAGTTATTATTTATCTCTGGCAAAGATGATGAAATCATTCCGTATACTGATTCACAAGCGACAATGGAGCAGTATAAACGCTATGGAGGAGAAACGAAAGAAATCGTCTATCCAGGTATCGGCCATATGGACTTTCCTTCTGTCCTTGAACAATTACCAAATGGTACGGTAGGCATTGTCGATCATATTAAAGATTGGATAGAAGACAAATAAGACATCCTTCAGACTTACTTTAAGCTATGTGTAAAAATCTCTTGCTCGTGACGTAGCGTCATGAGGTAGATTCAATGTAGGAGGTGGACACTATGTCACATTATACAGTTGGAGAGCTAGCCAATCATTTAGGAGTTACAGTTCGAACACTACAATATTATGATCGTAAAGGCTTATTGACAGCTGAACGTGCATCAGAATCAAATCGTAGACATTACAATGATGATCATATACAACAACTACAGTTGATAGTTTTGTTAAAGCAATTTGGTTGTACATTGGATGAAATTAAAACGCTACTTTACGAGGATAGCGATATGCAGACGCTTAAAGCAATGTTGCAACTGAATAAGAAAGAATTAGAGACAAGTATATATAATCAAACAAAAGCACTAAAACATTTGAACAACGTTGACCAATATATTTCAAGTCAATCAAGCGCTCCAATAAATCATTTATCTGACATAGATAAAGCAATGAAACAATCTACTACATTGAAATCGTTTAAAAGTAAAGTATGGATTAGCGCAGGTGTCATTGGCATTATTCAATACACAGTGTTAATCGCAAGTTTATTGAGAAGTTCGAGTAAACCTTTTATTGCGATAGTGCCTATCTTAGTAACCTATGCCGTTGGATTAACAACATATTATTATAAAAATATTTCATATCTGTGTCCCAATTGCCAATATACGTTTAAGCCATCATTGAAACAGTTTATTTTGGCACGACATACTATGCAGACACGTAAATTAGAATGCCCTAAGTGTCACGAAACACATTACTGCATCGAAGTTTCTGAAGAGAAGAAATAGAATTTTAATCATGGTTTTCCCGGTCCATCTGTGGCCGGGTTTTTTAAATTTATAAAAAGAAAGCGTTTGCAAAAACGAAACGTATATATTAATATACTTGTATACAAGTTGTAATTGAGTCAATAGGAGTGAAAGATGTGAAAGAAGGTTATCCAGAACAATGGCTTGGTGGCATGTCTAAAGGAGAAGGTGTCGCAGCAGAAATACGATTGCAAATTGTGAGTGGGGAAATCGAAGTAGATACGCTACTTACTGAGAATCAAGTCGCAAAACAATTTGATGTTAGTCGTTCCCCTGTTAGAGATGCATTCAAATTATTACAGACGGATCAACTTATTCAATTAGAACGCATGGGAGCTAAAGTTTTACTGTTTGGTGATCAAGAGAAGAAAGAACTCTATGATTTACGTTTAATGTTAGAGTCATTTGCCTTCTCTAAGATCAAACACACTGATAGAGCACCTATAACTAAAGAGATGCGTAAGCACCTTGAAATGATGAAAGTAGCAGTTAAATTCGAAGATGCTGAAGCATTTACACAACATGACATTCAATTTCATGAAGCCATGATTATCGCATCCAACCATCAATATTTACAAGCATTTTGGAATCATTTGAAACCCGTAATAGAAACACTCGTATTACTATCTATGAGACATCGCATGGAGCAAGATAAAGAAGATTTTGAACGCATTCATAGTAACCATGAGGTGTTTATTGAAGCGGTAGAACACTATGACTCTACAAAATTAAGAGAAGCCTTTCACTTAAATTTTGATGATGTTGGCGAAGACATTGAAAGTTTCTGGCTAAGATAAATAGAAGAAAGAAGGAATAATATGAAATACATGATTGGTGTTGACATAGGGACAACAAGTACGAAATCAGTATTATATGATGAAAATGGACAATTCATAATGAAACACAACATTGGTTACCCCTTACATACCCCAAATGTAGATGTTTCTGAAGAGAACCCTGACGAATTGTTTGATGCAGTACTAATGACTGTGAAATATGTTGTTAGAGAAGCAAATATAAAAAAAGAAGACATCAAACTAATTTCATTTAGTGCACAAATGCATAGTCTGATTGCACTCGATGCACAACATCATCGTTTGACTGAAAGTATTACATGGGCAGACAATCGCGCGAGTAAATACGCAAAACTAATTAATAAGGAATATTATGGCTCAGACATATATCAACGTACAGGAACTCCAATTCATCCGATGTCACCATTATCTAAGATATTCTGGATGAAGCATGAACAATCAGATATTTATAAACAAACTGCCATGTTCGCAGATATAAAAACTTACATATTCTACCAACTATTTGAAAAATATGTCATCGATTACTCAATGGCGTCAGCTACTGGCATGTTCAATCTTGAAAAACTTGACTGGGATAAAGAGGCACTTGAATTGTTGGGTATCACTGAAGCACAATTACCACAATTGGTACCTACGACACATATTCTTAAAGGTATGAAGAAACGCTATGCAACTTTAATGGGCATTGATGAGAATACACCTATTATTGTAGGTGCAAGTGATGGTGTTCTTTCTAACTTAGGAGTGAATAGTTATAAAAAAGGCGAAGTCGCTGTCACAATCGGTACATCTGGCGCGATTCGAACAGTCATTAATAAACCTCGCACCGATTATAAAGGACGTATCTTCTGTTACGTACTAGACGAAGAACATTATGTCATTGGCGGACCAGTAAACAACGGTGGAGTTGTTCTGAGATGGCTAAGAGATGAACTCCTTGCAAGTGAAGTTGAAACTGCCAAACGTTTAGGCGTTGATCCATATGATGTACTGACTAAAATCGCAAGTCGGGTTAAGCCAGGTGCAGAAGGTCTCATCTTCCATCCGTACCTTGCAGGTGAACGTGCACCATTATGGAACGCCGATGCACGTGGTTCATTCTTCGGTCTTACACTCTCGCATCAAAAGGAACATATGATTCGTGCTGCTTTAGAAGGTGTACTCTATAATCTTTATACAGTTTATCTTGCGCTTATAGAAGTAATGAACGAAACACCAAGCACAATCAAAGCGACAGGAGGATTTGCTAAGAGTGAAGTGTGGCGTCAAATGATGGCAGATATCTTCGACACAGACCTTATCGTGCCTGAAAGCTATGAAAGTTCTTGTTTAGGCGCTTGTGTATTAGGTTTGAAATCATTAGGGGAAATTGATGACTTCTCAATTATTGAAGAAATGGTCGGGACAACGAATGCACATCAACCTGATTCAGAAACCGTTCTAGTGTATCAACAGTTAGTATCAATCTTTATTAATTTAAGTCGCTCATTAGAAGAACGTTATGCAGAAATTGCAGATTTTCAACGTAAGCACATGAAGTAAATCAATTAATTAAAAAAAGAAAACATTGGGAGGATTCACTATGCTTGGAGATATTTGGCCACTTATCAGTGTTGTTATCGGGATTTTATTACTACTATCATTAATTATATTCTTGAAATTGAATACATTTATTTCATTAATCGTCACTTCTGTCGTGACTGCTATACTACTAGGTATGCCATTAAATAAAATAATGGAAACTATAGAAGCGGGAATGGGAAGTACGCTTGGCCACATTGCATTAATCTTTGGATTAGGGGCAATGCTTGGTAAATTACTTGCAGATGGTGGCGGTGCCAATCGAATTGCCGACACATTGATTGCTAAATTTGGACCTAAACACGTGCAATGGGCAATGTTGATTGCAGCATTTATCGTGGGTATCGCACTATTCTTCGAAGTAGGTTTAGTTTTATTAATTCCGTTAGTGTTTACGATTGCTAAACGTGCAAAAGTATCACCTTTAAAACTTGGTTTACCAATGGTGGCAGCTTTATCAGTTACACATGGTTTCTTACCGCCACACCCTGGACCAGTCGTTATCGCTAAAGAACTAAAAGCGAATGTGGGAGAAGTATTACTATTTGGAATCATCATTGCAATTCCAGTAACGATTATTGCTGGACCTGTATTTAATAAAATTGCACAAAAAATTATACCTTCAGCATACACTCGTGAAGGTGATATCTCAGCATTGGGTTCTCAAAAAGAATTTAAAGAATCTGAAATGCCAGGTTTTGGATTAAGTTTATTTACAGCAATATTGCCAGTGATCTTAATGTTAATTTCGACTATTGTTCAATTAATCACTGGCCATGAAGAAGCTAAAAATTTATTTGAACAAATTGTTTACTTCATAGGTACGGCTGGTACTGCGATGTTAATTTCAGTTATCTTCGCTATCTTCTCAATGGGCTTGAACCGTGGCAGAAAGATGGACGACATTATGAAGTCAGTTACAAATGCCATCTATCCAATTGGTATGATGATCTTAATCATTGGCGGTGGTGGCACATTCAAGCAAGTATTAATTGATGGTGGCGTGGGTGATACAATCGCAAAAATGTTCGAAGGTTCTACAATGTCACCTATCTTACTTGCTTGGATAGTAGCAGCAGTATTACGTATTGCATTAGGTTCAGCCACAGTAGCTGCCATCTCTACAACAGGTATCGTTTTACCATTATTACAACACTCAGATGTTAACGTTGCACTCGTTGTACTTGCAATAGGAGCAGGAAGCGTTATTCTATCTCACGTAAATGATGCAGGATTCTGGATGTTTAAAGAATACTTCGGATTAACCGTCAAAGAAACATTCTTAACTTGGTCACTACTTGAGACAATCATCTCTGTATCAGGTATCATCTTTATATTATTTATTAACTTATTTGTATAAGAATCTTTTATAAAAGCACTCACTGCAAAATGGTGAGTGTTTTTTAGTTCAACAAATAGGTTTTCTACTAACAATTTTCAACCGTTTGAAAATGAATATATTAATAAAAATTTGCATACTTAAATGGCACCACCAGTGTAGTGCCTGTACCACCCATAGTTAAATTAATAAGCTATTGCTAGGAAAGAAATCAAAAGAGTGATAAACTAACAAATGATATAAAAGACAGAATGTGCAAAGGAGTTACTTGAGTTTGAAACAGATAAAAAAAGCAATCATACCTGCTGCTGGTTTAGGGACGCGATTCTTACCAGCTACTAAAGCGATGCCTAAAGAAATGCTTCCTATTCTAGACAAACCTACAATTCAATACATAGTGGAAGAGGCTTCTCGTGCAGGAATTGAAGATATTATCATCGTAACTGGTAAACATAAACGCGCAATTGAAGATCATTTTGATAATCAAAAAGAATTAGAAATGGTTCTTGAAGAAAAAGGAAAAGATGACCTACTTGAGAAAGTACAATATTCTACGGACTTAGCAAACATCTTCTACGTTCGACAAAAAGAACAAAAAGGATTAGGACATGCGATACATACAGCTCGTCAATTTATTGGAAATGAACCATTTGCAGTCTTGTTAGGTGATGACATCGTTGAATCAGAGACACCAGCTATCAAACAATTGATGAACGTTTACGAAGAAACAGGTCATTCAGTCATTGGTGTTCAAGAAGTACCAGAGAGCGTTACTCATAGATATGGTATTATTGATCCATTAGAAAAAGAAGGCCGTCGTTACGAGGTAAAACAATTTGTTGAGAAACCGAAACAAGGTACAGCACCTTCAAATCTAGCCATCATGGGACGTTACATCTTAACACCTGAGATATTTGACTACCTTGAAACACAAAAAGAAGGCGCTGGAAATGAAATTCAGCTCACTGATGCGATTGAACGTATGAATAGTGATATTCCAGTTTATGCATACGACTTTGATGGTGATCGTTACGATGTTGGAGAAAAATTAGGCTTCGTTAAAACAACGATTGAATATGCACTTAAAGATCCAAAGATGAAAGATGAACTCATTAAGTTTATTAAAGAATTAGGATTTTAATATAATGATACAGAAGAAGACCCCATAGACACTTAAGTGATCAGCTTAAATGTTTATGGGGTTCATCTTTGATGTGAAAAATATCGCACCTATACTTCTTTAGATACATTTCGACTTAATTAATACTTAGTTAAAGCATCAGAGAGTAAGTATTAATTAAAAATTTTGTAATAGCTTTTTTCCTAAAAATATAGTTCATAATACACCTGACATATGGTAAAGAATTATGGGTACTTCTTTGGATTACGTAATCTTGGCTGTTTGATTCATGTTGCGTTGACTGACTTGTCACGAGCATTATGAACATATATTTCAAGAAGTATAAATTCCACTCATCTCAGTTTCCGCTAAGATGAGCTTTTTGGGAAATATAATATGTAATGGTTATACTTCCCAACCTCCTCTAAAACTCTATGTATTAGATGTATATCTAATACACTTAAATTGTACAATATATTATTCAGATAGAATACCTGTCGTAATATCAAACCTTTAGCTAAAAATATCAATCTTTTTACTTCATTTAAAATTTAGTGAAAAAGAAAGAGACCCACCTTACTCTCCAGTTAAGATGCGTCTCTAACGAATTTTATCAGTTGAGAGCTTATTATCTCCCTCATACATCAGATCGATCTAATGTGAGTTAATTATACTATGGAATTGAATCTTTTTTAATAGTGGTTAGTATCAATATTTTGTCTAATAATATCAATTTATGTAATTTTAACAATATATAGGTGGTAAAATATTTATCTTTAGGGACTTTTGATTGTAACTATATGTAGTCAAGCATAGTAACAAATTGAGTTATAAAATTATATAATGATGCCATCTATATTCCACATACATAAATCCCTTCAATTACTTTCATTTTCAAAAAAGTGAACTATTTGTGAAAAGTATCACAAAAGACTTTAAAAATTTTTAAAAGGGTGTATGATAAGAATTGTAAGGAATAAGTAATGGGAAGTGATACTGATGAGAAAAGTAATTGAAGAAGTTGTTTTTTCTGATGAAGGTAGTTACGACATTTATTTGAAAACTGGTGTTAATCAAGGAATGATCGGCGATATTAAAGATGGCTACTTGACTATCGATTCAATTCCATATATTGATGCAGAACGACTATATTACTATGGACTCGAACGTAAAACACTCGTTACAAATTAATACAAATTGAATGGCCTCCTATTAACATTCAAGAACCTTATATGCCTTCGTTGGTGAGCAGTCGAAGGCATACCATAAATATACCCCTAATCATTCTGGAATAATGTGTTGAAAGCCCGTATCTTACCATAGAGATACGGGCTTCATTGTATTATAAATCTTTGAAGTTCTTCTTAACTTCATTATATTGATATTCTTGATTATATAACTTAAATTTGTAGCCTTCTTGACTAGAGAATGGCATTCTTACACGTGGAATTTGATCCAATTGTGCGATAAATTCTCTCTCTTGGCGTGTACGTTGCTTCACACTCATATTCATCCATTCCTCTTCACTATATAAATCGATGAAATGAAACGAGAAACTTGTTCTACTCTTTTCAGCACGTAACGCTTGAATACGTTCATCAAATGTCATTGTGTATCCTCCTATCTTTCTATATGCCCAATGATTTAATTACATATATTCACTTTAATACGTTTTCATAAAGATTACAATTCATCTTAGTATTTTCATAATAATATTTCCTGGAAATTGTCTTAAAGGTTTAATGCATTTTAAATAAGGTAATGTATTTTATGAATCTAAAATAAAGGATGAAGTGAAATGACAGAATTAAACGGACGCGTAGCAATTATTACCGGTGCAAGTAGTGGTATCGGAGCAGCAACAGCAAAAGCACTTGAAAAGCAAGGTGTTAAAATCGTACTAGCAGGACGTAGTCATGATAAATTGAATACGGTAGCGAAAGATATGAATGAAGACAATATACATATTGTGCCTACAGATGTGACAAACCAAGCAGAAGTAGATGCATTAGTAGCAAAAGCCATCGATGTATTTGGACATGTGGATATCTTCGTAAATTGTGCAGGTGTAATGCGTTCATCTAAAATCACAGACTATCAAGTTGAGTCATGGGATTCAATGGTTGATACGAATATTAAAGGACTTCTATACAGTCTCAATGCGATATTACCTAAGTTTGAAGCACAGGGGTCAGGACATGTGGTAAATTTAGCATCTATATCTGCGAATGAAGTATCTAAAGAAAGTGCATTATATAGTGCTACAAAATCTGCTGTACTGATGATTTTTAATGGTTTAGAAAAAGAATTAGCAAAAACGGGGATTAAAACAACAAGCATATTACCAGGAATGGTAGATACACCAATGACAGAACGCAGTGACTTTGGTGGTCGTAAGAAACTAGATCCTGAAAATATTGCAGATGCGATTATTTACGCATTAACACAACCTGCACATGTTAATGTGAACGAAGTGACAGTACGACCAGTGTAGTAGATTATAGAGAGACTAGGACATTAAGTACTTATATAATGTAAAATTATATTAAAATGGTACACTGATAATGAAGGATGATAGTGGGGATAACTAAGATTTGGAGGAGTGACAAAGATGGAGAAACGTCTTTATAACTTATTAGAATTATTAGTTAGCTATAATACGGAGAGTCCACCTGGACGTAATACAGACCCTTTGCAAGATGAGATTGAAGAATTATTAAAAGCACTTGGATTTAGTATTCAACGGGAACAACTTTATAAGGATGATAGTGTCATTGTCGCGACTTTGAAGGGGAGTGACCCTTCCGCACCTAAACTTATATTAAATGGCCATGTAGATGTGGCATCAGTAGATGATGATTCAAACTGGACGTATCCGCCATTTGAATTAACCCAAGTGGATGACTGGCTTTATGGTCGTGGGGTAAGTGATATGAAAGGTGGTATGGCGTCATTATTTTATATTCTTGAAAAGTTACATCAAGAAGGACGGCAACCGAAAGGCGATATTATTGTGCAATCGGTTGTAGGAGAAGAAGTGGGTGAAGCAGGTACGAAACTTGCTTGTGAAATTGGACCTAAAGCTGATCTAGCATTCGTGTTAGACACAAGTGAGAATATGGCGCTTGGTCAAGGTGGTGTGATTACCGGCTGGATTACCGTGAAAAGTAAAAATACCATTCATGACGGTGCGCGGAGTCAAACTATCCATGCTGGTGGTGGGTTATTTGGTGCGAGTGCTATTGAAAAAATGACAAAAATTATTCACGCACTAAACGAATTAGAACAGCACTGGGCTGTAATGAAACATAGTCCAGGTATGCCTCCAGGTGCAAATACCATTAACCCGGCAGTGATTGAAGGTGGACGTCATCCGGCATTTATTGCAGATGAATGTCGTTTATGGATAACGGTTCATTATTTGCCAAACGAGCGATATGAAGATGTAGTTGCAGAAATAGAAGATTACTTGAATCGGGTGGCTGAGGCTGATATTTGGCTTCGGGAGAATCCAATGAAGTTTGAATGGGGCGGTGAATCAATGATTGAAGACAAAGGTGAAATCTTTCCTAGCTTCACCATTCCTACTGAACATCCTGGATTTAAACAATTACAGTCAGCGCATCAAACTGTTCATGGAACGGATTTAAAGCATGGTATGAGTACGACTGTAACTGATGGTGGTTGGACAGCACACTTTGGTATACCAACTATTTTATATGGGCCTGGTAGTTTAGAAGAAGCACATAGCGTCGATGAGAAGATAGAAGCATCAGAACTACAAACCTATAGTGATGTTCTCTACCAATTCTTAAATCATTGGTACGATCACCCTGAGAAATAAAATTGTTTACAAAAATAAAGGCAATGGTCATGTGCGACCATTGCCTATTTTATATGTTATTTCTTTAGTGAACGACGGATACGATTCATCCAATTGGCACGACGTTTAGATACAACTGGCATACCTGATGGTTGAGCAGAACGTTTTTTAAGTTCTTGTCCATATTTAATTGCTTCTTGCATTAAATAGACTTGTGAATTTAATGGTGATAAGTTATTTTCCACATAGTGATAATGACCATGTTCATCTTGGTAGCGTCCTTTTTGATTATCAGATAATTGTAAGTCCATGAAGTCGACTAGGCGTTTTCCAATTTCTTTATCTTCAACTGGGAATAAGATTTCTACACGTTTAATCATGTTACGTGTCATTACATCAGCTGATGATAAATAGATGCGTTCATCTCCATTGTTATGGAAGTAATAAATACGAGAGTGCTCTAGTAAACGACCAACGATACTTACTACTTCAATATTCTCACTTATGCCAGGAATACCTGGTTTTAAGCAACAGATACCACGAATAATGAGTTGAATCTTCACACCGGCTTGTGATGCTTCGAATAACTTTTCAATGATGGCTTTATCCGTAAGTGAGTTCATCTTCATCATAATCTTACCATTGCCATGTTGAAGGTGACTGCTAATCTCTTTATCAATGCGATCGATAAAGACATCACGAATATCAAATGGTGCTACGATTAATTTATTGTATTCTGGTTTTACTGAGTACCCACTTAAATAATTGAAGAAGTTAATGGCATCTTCTGCAATTTGTTCATTTGTAGTGATAATACCCATATCTGTATAGAGTTTCGCAGTCTTGTCATTATAGTTACCTGTTCCTAAGTGAACGAATGATGTTAATTCGCCAGCGATACGTTTAACGACTAAAGCGATTTTACTGTGTGTCTTAAGATGTGTCATACCATATATAACGTGACAACCTGCATCTTCTAACATGCGTGCCCAGTGTACGTTGTTTTCTTCATCGAAACGTGCTTTCAATTCTACAAGTACGGTTACTTGTTTACCTTTTTCAGCAGCTTCTTTTAAACTCTTAATAATAGGTGAGTCTTTACTAACGCGATACAATGTCTGTTTAATCGCTATTGTATTTGGATCGTCCGCAGCTTCGCGAATAAAGTCAACAATTGGTTCGAAAGATTCGTATGGGTGATGGAAGAAGATATCACGTTTTAATGCAAGTTCATATAAATTATTATTGCCTAAAGAACGTGGAATTTGTGGTGAATATTTTTCATAAGTTAAATAGTTTAATTTATGAGATAGGTGATCGACTAAGCCGAAAATAAATGTTAAGTCTAATGGTCCATTTAAGAAATAAACATCTTGCTTATCAACTTCCAATGTTTCGATAAGCCAGTCTAAATCATCTGGATTTGCAGTACGACCATCAACTTCCAGACGTACAGCTGAACCACTCTTACGTTCTTTAAGGAAACGTTCGATTTCGATAAGTAAGTCTTCAGCGCCATCCTCATGTATCGTCAAATCGGCATTTCTTGTGATTCTGAATGTGAAGGTATTTAATACTTCATAACCAGTAAATAGATAATTGATAAAATATGTGATAACATCTTCAACCATAACCACATATTGTTTAGGACCTTCATTATAAGTTAAGAATCTTGGAATGAGTGACGGGATTTGAACAATTGCTGAATTAATCGCATCTTCAGTATCAATGTCTACGAAGATGTTTAAACTTTTATTATTAAGTTTAGGGAAAGGATGATACGCATCAATGCCAAGTGGTGTTAAAGTTGGCAGAATCGTTAGTTTAAAATCTCTTTCTAATTTGTTTAATAAAGGTTCAGATAATTCATGTGGTTCACACATCACTATTTCATAATCTTGAAGTTCTGTCATTAATTCGTTATAACGTTCATATTGTGTATCAACATATTTTTTAGCTTTTTCTTGGATGGCATCAACTTGTTCTTGTGGTGTCATTTGTGCTTTGTTTTCTGGTTTGTCGTAGCCCATCTTAACTTGGTCTTTTAAACCTGCAACGCGAACCATGAAGAATTCATCTAAGTTAGAACTAAAAATAGATATAAAGTTTAACTTCTCTAGTAGCGGATTATTTTTGTCATATGCTTCTTGAAGTACGCGATAGTTGAAATCAAGCCAACTTAGTTCGCGGTTGTTGTAGTATTGCGGTAAGCTAATATCATTTTCTCCCAATTGAGTTTGCATTCCAAATACACCTCGTCATTTCCTCAAATATGCGTTATTCTTTTCAATTAGTAAGTAAAAGGCATAACATACTAAGTTTAAGATAGCATACTTGTTTTAAGATTTTGTAAAGATAATGGAAACATTTCCTTTAAGTATCTTTTCAATATGTTTTTTCTGTCTGTTTGCTTGATATTCTTCTGCAATAGGCTCGCCTTCAGTATAAAAAACAGTTAATTGATAGTCCTCGTCGCCTTTTTTCATTTTCTTCAATTCAACATCGACTACGAAGCTTGTTTGAGAAATATTTAAAGCGTTGATAAATTTAATGATGCCACCGAGTGCTTGAACCGTATCTACTTCTTTATTGCTAAACCAATCTGTTTCTTTGCAATAGAATTTCAATAGTGATTTATTTTTGAAACTGGCGAGTAGCGCTAATTTAACACGGTCTTTATGTGTATAACCGTTAATCATAGAGTTAGCAATGATGTAGTACGTGTGTGGAGAACTTGAATCTGAATCGATAAAGCTACCTAGGTAGTAAATATAAGCGCCTTCTTCAAATAGACGTTGATCGTTATCACTAATGTCTAAATCAGCGATATCAATTAATTGTGATAATAAGGATTTAGCTAATTTAAGACGTGCTTGTGAACTAACATCTTCAATCTTATATTCACGTGCTAAGAAATGAATTGATTCTTTACGTACATTATTTTTATCGAAGACATCAGGGTAGCGTTCACGTACTTGCTTCATGACATACCCCTCACGTAAACCATTTCTAGAGAATGTGAATTGTTTAGCATCTACAATTTTATACAACGTTTTAAACACTGATACAGCTGGTAAGATGATATCTACACGGTCACGACTTAGGCCGTCAAGGTTGGTTAAATCATCGCGATCACTTTTACGAATGATATTAAAGACTTCATCAATATCTTTATTCGTCATTGTATAATTGTGTACACCGCCAATAGGGTATGAATGTTCGGCTTGATGGATACGAGCTACATTTCGTGCGGAACCACCGACACCTACAAGTGCAACCTCTTTATCTTTCAACCACTCTAAAGATTCAAATTGTTGAGATAGGAATTTCTCCATGTCTTTAATGGCGCCTTTGTCATTATGATCTTTGTCGTTGAAGAACTTTCTTTTAAGTGTTACGACACCGAAAGGGAAACTATGTGATTCAAATAACTCTTTATCTTTAAATAACGTTACTTCAGTTGAACCGCCACCGATGTCGACGGATACTCCGTTTTCAATTTCAGTAGTGTGAGTAATTGCGTAGTAACCATAGTAAGCTTCGTCTTCTTCGGGTACGATTTTAATATCAATATCAACTTCATTTTTAACTTCTTTGACAATTTCATCATTGTTTTTAGATTGACGGATTGCGGCAGTAGCAATCGGATGTAATTCAGTTACATTGAATTTATCAGACACAGATTTAAAGCTGTGTAATGCATTAATGAGTACTTGTATGCCTTCTTTACTCATTTTATTATCTTTAGTGAGATATTGGCTTAGTCGTGCAGGCGTCTTAATGTTGAGCAATTCATTAATTCCTGATTCTTTAGTAAAGTTAAAAATAACTAATCTGATAGTATTTGATCCAATATCTACTAAACCTATTCGTTCTTCCATCGTGTCCTCCTAAATGACTAGAATAATGTTGATTAAAATACACTTCTATACTTTTATTTTACCGTAATATAACACTTTGAAAAAGGGAGACTGCGATAAATATTTAGTAATTAGTAAAAATTTTGTAAGGGATTACATAAAAATAAACCTCCTCGGAGATAGAGGAGGTTTGTGCACATCTACATGGCTAAAATATTATGTTTAATTATTATATTATTTCGGAATTTTAACAGGTCCACCTGGTCCTAATGGAATGCCTAGTAAGTACCAAGCGATAACGAATAATGTCCATACGACACCTAACGCAAAGGTGTATGGCATTAAACTTGAAAGTAGGGAACCTAGTTTCATATTTTTATCATACTTTTGCGCGTAAGATAGAATAAGTGGCATATAAGGCATCATCGGTGTGATTGGGTTTGTAATTGAATCACCAACACGATAAATCATTTGAGTAAATGCAGGATGATAACCTAGTAAAATCATCATCGGTACGAAGATTGGAGCCAGAATACCCCATTTAGCCGATGCACTACCTATAATTAAGTTAATAAAACTACTAAGAATAATGATGCCTATAATAAGCACGATACCATTTTGATGTTGAAGTAATTTGGCGCCATAGACTGATACAATAATACCAAGATTGCTCCATTGCAAGAATGCTAATAATTGAGCTGCAAAGAATACGATTAATATGAAAGATCCCATTGAACCAAGAGAGTCACTAATCATACTACCTAAATCTTTCGAGTTCTTGATTTGTTTACTCAAAATGCCATAGACCATCCCAGGAATTAAGAAAATAACAAGAATTACTAAACCAACACCATTAATTAAGGGTGAATCATCAATGAGACTGCCTGTTTTAGCATTTCTTAACCAACTTCCTTCTGGAATACAACAAATGATTAGGCCAACAATCAGTAAAAGAAATGACATGTTCGCCCAGAATAATGCTTTATTTTCAGTTGGCGTAATATGAGATGATGTTTCCTCGTCTTCATCATAATTTGCTTGACTCGCATCATATTCACCTAAACGTGGTATAACAACCTTTATTGTAGTGAAATAGATAACAGGAAGTACTAAGATGACACTTGCGGCAATAAAGTACCAGTTCATAGCCACATTAATCTTGACGCTATCTGAAACAATCTTCGTCGCTGGTTCAGTAAATGCATAGACTAATGCATCTTGCATACCAATTAAAAAGTTTGCACCAAAACCACCTAATGAAGAAGCATAGGCCATTGCAAGACCGGCGATTGGGTGATAGCCAATCTTAATAAAGATCATTGCTGCTAATGGGGGTAAAATGACTGTTGCTGCATCCCCAGCTAAACTTCCTAATATCCCAATTAAAATGATAGTAGGTACAATGATTCGCTTTGAAGCTCGGTTAATAACTGAAATCATTAACTTATCAAAATATCCTGATTTCTCAGCAGCACCGACACCAATCATCACTGCTAATACAAGTCCTAGCGCAGGAAATTCAGAGAAGTTCTTAACGGCATCATTCATAATCATAGCGATACCTTCAGTACTAAGAATACTCTTTATATGTATGGTTTCTCCATTTCCTGGATGTTTCACTGACACATCAAAAAGAGACACAATCCAAGTGATAACGGCTAAGCCAACACACATTAAGAAGAAAAGCATTGCAGGGTCTGGTAATTTATTACCAGCTTTTTCAACACCATTTAGAAATTTATTAACTAAAGATGTTCTTTCTTTTGTATTAGTGGTCATAAAATGGCCCCCTTTGTTAGTTAACTCAAAGTATAACAAACTGATTTTTAAAATATAGCAATTTTCAGAAATTTAAATATAAGAATTGGTTATTAATGTGATAAGTACAATAATAATTACTTATCAAATAAGATTGAAATTAAATTGTGTGATGAAGCGCTATCATTATGAGAATAAGGTTTGAGGGTGTTTGAAGTGTGGAAGATAAACATTGTATAGATGAGTTGAATTTCATTAAAGAAATTTGAAAATAGGAGTGAAAGCCGTTATGAAACGTTTAGAAAATAAAATTGCAGTCATCACTGGTGCAAGTACAGGTATCGGCCAAGCATCAGCAAAAGCCTTGGCTAATGAAGGTGCACATGTACTCGCACTTGATATTTCGGATGAATTAGAAAAAACGGTTGAAGAAATAAATCGTAATGGAGGTAAAGCTACTGCGTATAAAGTAGATATCTCAGATGATAAACAAGTTCAAGACTTTGCGGATAAAGCTAGAGATGAGTATGGGCGTGTAGATGTTATCTTTAATAATGCGGGTGTAGATAATGGCGCAGGCCGAATCCACGAGTATCCTGTTGAAGTATTCGATAAAATTATGGCAGTGGATATGAGAGGTACGTTCTTAGTAACCAAATTCTTATTACCGTTAATGATGGAACAAGGTGGTTCTATTATTAATACGGCATCATTCTCAGGACAAGCTGCCGACTTATATCGTTCTGGATATAACGCTGCCAAAGGTGCAGTCATTAACTTTACGAAATCTATTGCTATTGAATATGGTCGTGAGAATATTCGTGCGAATGCTATTGCACCAGGAACAATTGAAACACCATTAGTAGACAATTTAGCTGGTACTTCAGAAGATGAAGCGGGTAAAACGTTCCGCAATAATCAAAAATGGGTCACTCCATTAGGTCGACTAGGTAAACCTGAAGAAGTAGGTAAACTTGTTGCATTTCTAGCATCTGACGATAGTTCATTTATTACTGGTGAAACGATTCGAATTGATGGTGGTGTTATGGCTTATACTTGGCCTGGAGAAATGTTAAGTGATGATAGTTGGAAGAATTCAGTAGAATAGCAATTAATTGTAATACTTAAAATTAAAATGAAGGTTAATATTATAACCCCAGTCTATGGCAGTAGACTGGGGTTTAGTGACGTCAAATGACGTTAATCTTCATTATATTAAGCACACCACACACTAGTGTGAAAATGCGTTATTTAGATGATATGAATTAAACTATCAACTTCATAATATTTTAACTAGTAACTTACCATTTTATTCTCTCATAAGCGTCATCGTTTAGTGAACGAACGATTTCAGTTACAAGGCGCACTGAATTTTCATAATCATCTGTGTGGAGTACTGACACATTTGAATGCATATAACGTAAGGCAACGCCAATAGAAATTGTAGGTATACCTTCATTGGCAACATGGATACTTCCTGCATCTGTACCACCGCCAGCTGTTGTATCCCATTGCACAGTAATATAATGTCTTCTTGCAACTTCTTTAATATGTTGACGTAAGCCTTGATGTGCAACATTAGATGCATCCATTAAGATTACTACAGGCCCATTTCCTAAAGTCGTCTCACTTCCAAGGTTGTTCATTCCTGGTGTATCGTATGCGACTGCAACATCCACTGCAATAGCGAGGTCAGGTTTGATTTTATTAGCAGCAACTTTAGCACCACGCAAGCCAACTTCTTCTTGCACAGTTGCCCCTGCATATAAATCTACACCGATTTGTTCATCTTTAAGTCTTTTTAATACATCGATCGCAAGTGCACAACCGTAGCGATTATCGAATGCCTTTGCAGTTAAATATTTGCCATTCGCTAATTCTTCAAATTCACTATAAGGTGTAATCATATTGCCAACTTCGATACCGTGATTCTCAGCATCTTCTTTACTTCGAACACCGATATCAATGTACATATCTTTAATTTGGACAGGCTTCTTACGTTCCTCTGGGTCAAGTACGTGTGGTGGTTTTGAACCGATAAGACCACGAATTTCAGTGCCGTCATCTGTTGTGATAGTTACTTTTTGAGATAACATGACTTGGTTCCACCAACCGCCAATAGGTTGGAATTTAATAAATCCATTATTATCGATTTTAGTCACGATAAAGCCAATTTCATCTAAGTGGCCAGCTACCATAAGTGATTTTGTTCCATTGTCACTTGCTTTTTTACCAAATATGCCACCCAAACCATCTTCTATAATTTCATCACTTACAGGCTCTAAATATTCTTTCATCTTTGCCTTTACATTGCGTTCATAACCAGCAATGCCATTCACATCAGTCAATGATTTTAATAATTCAATTGATTCTTTCATATACACACACTTCCTAACGTCATTATTTACTAACATTGTAGCATGTAGATTTTTGTTTTTCTGAAAAAATTGTTTCTAATCAAAATTATCTGGTAATGATATACATAATAAGATAAAGTAAATGCTATAATTTAATTGGAAAATGACACAGTGGGAAGTAGATGAGTATGATGAAAAAGTTCTTTGTATTGACGATATTAATGATGTTAAGTGTAAGTGTATTAGGCGCATGTAGTAAGGAACGCTCTAAGACATATGAAGGAGACATAGAAGGGAAGCATGTATTAACGACATTGTCTTATAAAAAGAATAAAGTAGTAAAACAATCAACGGTAACAACATTAAAATATAATGATTTCGGTATGTCTAAGAAAGAAGCTAAGAAGACGTTCCATGATCATCATCAATTGAAAGACCTTAAAGGTGTATCTTATAGCTTAGAAAATAATCATGAAAAATGGGTTGAAACAATCGATATAAACTATAAAAAAGCAAACATCAAAGAAGTCGAGAAGCACTTCTCTTTAATGGCAACATCTAAAAAAGGCAAAAAGGTCAATATGGAAGGGACCGTTAGAGAATTAAAGAAATTAGGCTTTAAACAAAAAAGTAATATGACAGATGAATAATGAATCATAAAAGCTGTAACAACGAGTAATGCTCAAGTCGTTACAGCTTGTTTTTTATGATTAAATAATGCTAAGTGCATCGTTTAAGTCGTTAATAATATCTTCAGCATTTTCAGTACCTATAGATAGACGAACCATTTCAGGAAGTACACCAGATTGACGCTGTTCTGCTTCAGTCAATTGTTGATGTGTTGTACTTGCAGGGTGGATGACAAGTGATTTAGAGTCTCCTACATTTGCAAGTAATGAGAATAGTTGTAATTTATCTACGAAGCGGGCGATATCTTCCACTGAACCATCCACGCCAAATGTAAGAATAGCACCTTGTCCTTTAGATAGATACTTTTTAGCCAAGCTATGATATTTATTGTTTTCAAGGCCTGGATAATTTACCCAAGTGACTTTAGGATGTTGATCTAAAAATTGAGCAATTTTTAAGGCATTTTCAGAGTGACGTTCCATACGTAGATGTAATGTTTCTAAACCAATTAAAAATTCATGAACATTATAAGGCGATACAGCTGAACCTAAATCACGTAATAATTGAACACGTGCTTTAGTGATGTATGCAGCTTCACCTACATCATTCGTATATGAAATGCCATGATAACTTGGATCAGGTTCGACTAATCCAGGGAACTTACCGTTATCCCAATTAAACTTACCGCTATCAACTATAATGCCGCCTATTGATGTACCATGGCCCCCTATAAATTTAGTAGCTGAATGGATAGCAATATCAGCACCATGTTCAAATGGACGACATAAATAAGGAGAAGCAAAAGTATTATCAATGACAAGTGGTAAACCATTATCGTGAGCAATTTGTGCTACCGCTTCAATATCTAATACATCTATAGCTGGATTACCGATTGTTTCAGCATAAATCGCTCTTGTTTTATCATTAATCGCTGCTTTAAAGTTGTTAGGATCACTAGGGTCAACAAAGTGAACTTTAATACCTAGTTTTGCAAAGGTGATGTTTAATAAGTTATAAGAACCGCCATATAGGTTAGACGATGCTACAATTTCTGAACCAGTTTCCACAATATTAAGTAATGCCAATGTAATAGCAGCTTGACCTGAAGAGGTAGCTAATGCACCAACACCACCTTCTAATTGTGTGATACGAGCTTCAAAGACATTCTGAGTTGGGTTCATAATTCGTGTGTAAATATTACCTGGTTTAGCCAAAGAGAATAGGTCTTGGGCATGTTGCGTATCATCAAAGACATAACTTGATGTTTGGTAAATAGGCACAGCACGTGATTTTGAGAATTCATCGATAACTTGTCCGGCATGAATTGTTTGTGTTTCAAATTTCCAATTTGGATGATTGTCTGTCATAAATATTACCTCCAATCAATAGAATATTCTGATAATTTATTTTTAATTATTATACAGCACTTTAAAATGAAATCAAACTGAATTAGTAGGAATTGAAAGGTAGGGGATAGAATTTCTGAACGATATATATAGGGTGTTCAATAAAATCAAGAAATACTAAGCAAGAGAAGGCACTTGATATAAGCACCTTCTCTTTTTAGTCAGCTATTACGAGTATACGAAATAGCTATAAAATATTATTTTGTCCGAACCTAACCTAAATTTGTCATCGAGTTAACGTATTAATTTCAATTTATAGTCAATGATATTTTCTATTGAACCATCAATGCGTTTAATTACAATATGGTCACTTGTAATTTCATTCGGACTTTTGACACCAACTGCGGCTGCAATGTTAAATAGTCCTTCATGTAAACTTGTAATATAGTTCGTTACTCGATATTGCTTTTCATCGACAATGAGTGCTTTTTCTTTCTTAGGATCTGTCGTCGCAACACCCACAGGACATGTATTTAAGTGACATTGTTGACTCATAATACAACCTACACTAATCATCATGCCACGAGCAATATTAACTAAATCGGCACCTAATCCTAAAGCAATTGCTACTTTATCTGGCGTGATTAATTTACCTGAGGCAAAGATTTTCATTTTATCTCTAATTTGATGTTGCTCTAACATACCAGATACGATAGGCAGCGCCGTAAATAGTGGTAAACCGACACCATCTTGTAATTCTTGGAATGTCGCACCTGTACCACCTTCGCCGCCATCAATTGTGATGAAATCCGGGTAAATATTCATATCAACCATCGATTGAACTAGCGCTTCAATTTCTTCAACTTTACTCACTACGATTTTAAAGCCGACAGGTTTTTGACCTAGTTGACGTAGTTTATCTACAAATTGTAATAAGTCTTCAGGTGAGTCTATAAAATCAAATCGGTTAGGTGAATTCACGGTTTTATAGGGTTCGATGTTTCTGATTTTGGCTATTTCTTCTGTAACTTTATTGCCCTCCATATGTCCACCGCGGGTTTTAGCACCTTGTGCGAGTTTAATTTCAAATGCTTTTACCTCTTTATGATTGGCTGTCTTCAGAAATTGCTCGTCGCTAAAGTTGCCATCTTTATCACGGACACCGAAAAGACCTGGTCCGATTTGGAAGATAATGTCGCCACCACCTTTAAGGTGATATTCTGACAATCCACCTTCACCTGTATTCATCCATGTGCCTGCACGAGCTAACCCTTGAGATAATGCAGTGATTGCTCGACCACCAAGTGCACCGTAGCTCATTCCTGATTGACCGACTAGACGTTTGATTTTATATGGATGTCTTAGATTGTTTCCGAGAATAATAGCGTTATCGTCTGTTAAGTAATACGGATCAATATCTGTTTGATCTCTATGTTCATCACGTTGAAATAAACGCTCGTTGTCTACTTTATAGATAAATGTTGAAATCATAGTTTGATTATCAATTTGTAATTCATTACGTTGTAAAGGAAACATTGTATTTCGTATGTAAAATCCATCCTTATACTCTCGTTGTGTTCCAAAACTAGACATTCGAGAGTTGTATTTACCTGCTAGCACAATATTTGTGTACTGGTTTCTTGAAAATGGTTTCCCCTCTGTATCATTAGCAAATAAGTATTGACGTAATTCTGGTCCAATCTTTTCTGCAAAGTAACGTACACGTCCTAGAACAGGATAATTACGTAAGACACTGTGTTGATTCTGCCCTTTATCTTTAAATAGCAACACAAGTACTAAGCCGATTATTGAAAGAATCACAATAAATATCATGATGTTAACAATAAACTGCATAACTGTAAGTATAGAAATCAATTTTATTTCTCCCCCTTTGAACTTTCTACAATTAAAATCATACACCAATGTAAATCTTTTACAATTTAAATTAGGAAGAAATTTTCAATTTCTTAATATTAATAATCTGATAGAATAACAAATGATATATGACATACATGTATTTCGATGATAAAGTATGATGTACAAGATGTAAGAGGTGACCTATGGAAAAAAAGGGAAAGTCATTGAAACAAGAGGGTTTAAGAAATCAATGGGGAAGTCCTGAAGTAGTAAAAAAAGATTTCTTATTAATACCCATTTACATCGTTTTTCAAAATTTAATGCCAATTATTATTGTTTTCGGTGTTCTAGGTGTTCATGCGATGATAACGCAAGACCCGCCACCACTCTATTTATATAATTTGATGTTGAGCGTCAGTTTCGTTATAGCGCAATTTATTGTTATCGTATCATTTTTTGCATTACATAAACTCTATATTGCTGATGTGTCATTTAGACAATTTCGCATTGCTAAACGTAATTACTTACCATTAATAGTTAGTGTGAGTATCAGTGCATTATTGCTATATTATGCTTTTAATTTTGTAGCGCAGAAACTACCTAAACCTTTAAGTTATGATGTAACTCAAGCGCAACTTCGTCTTGAAGGTCTATTCAATCATCCAATTGCAATTGTGTTTACTTTTATTACAGTGGTTGCATTACAACCTTTAATTCAAGAATTAATTTATCGACATTTAATCATTCATGAACTCGGAAAAAAGCTGAATTTGATGGTAGTTATTGTATTGAGTATAGTGATAGAAGTAAGTGTACAGGTATATGACTTGATATCCATCATGGAAGTGATACCGTATTTAATATTATCAATTGGCTCTATCATTATTTACATAAGAAGTGGAAAGAGTTTAGCAGCATCATATCTTTATCATAGCTCTGTACATTTGGTGATATTTATTACTACAATGGTAGAGAAGTTCTTTTAATTTTTGATAATAGTTGAAATTTACATATTCAAAAAGAATAGATAGGGAGAGACTTATGACAAATGAATATGAACATTCGCAAGAAACATCTAAGCATTCACAACTAAACAATGAATTTGCATCAAAACGAATTGTTAAACGTGATTTCTGGCTTATACCAGGCTACTTAATTATTAATATTGTTTTGCCATTGATATTAACAATAGTTGTAATGATTACGATTGTAGCTATTACGGGTCAAACCTCACAAGATCCTTTCATAAAACAATTAATGGGGATTAATCAAATTTTTGTCTTATTAGGACAGTGTCTGTTATTACTATTATTTTATTTAATGCATCGCAAATCGCTTATTCCATTAGCAATTCAACGCTTTAAAGATTTGAAAAAACATATCATACTGATTATTGTTGTTCTCATTGCGATGTATTTGGCACAATTTTTATACGGAAACTTAATAGAATTGCTACCTGAAAAATATCAGTTTAATAATACTGAAAATAATAAACAAATTGAGGAACTCTTTAAGACGAGATGGATTTGGCCAATATTATTTTTAGATATAGTAATCGTTACGCCAATCGTTGAGGAATTACTCTTTAGACATCTCATTATTCATGAACTCGGTAAGAAATTAACATATGGTGCAATGTACGTTGTATCAGTATTAATCTTTGCTGGATTACACGTACTAAGCGCATCATCTCCATTTGAAGTTGGACCATATTTAATTATGGCTATTGGATTTGTTGTTGCGTATCACTATAGTGGTCGTAACTTAGCAATCACCATTACGTTGCATATGATAAATAACTTAATTTCATATTTCTCTATTATTATTTCGATTATTTGGTAATCGATTTACTCCGATTGAAGTGAGATACAGTGAATCAAGAAATGTTAACTTGAATTTGCTTATTTTACTTCTTTTTTTGTTATTATAGATATAAATGATGCTAGAACAGATTAAATAAAAAAGTATTTTAATTTATTTTCCAATAAAAGTAATAGTTAAGAGGAGGTTAGTAACAGATGTTATTAAACATCAAAAATTTATCATATAAAGCGGATAGACGTATGATACTCAAAAATATCAACTTTCAATTAAATGAAGGTGAGGCAGTAGCAATCATAGGTCCATCCGGTAGTGGGAAGAGTACATTTTTAAAGCAGATTAATAATCTAATTAGCCCGACAGATGGGGAACTTTATTTCAAAGATAAGCCATTCAATGACTATCCTCCTGAAGAATTGCGTATGAAGATAAGTTATCTCATGCAACAGAGTCAACTTTTTGGTGAGACGATTGGGGATAACATGTCATTTCCAGCGTTAGCTCGTGATGCGCACTTTGATAAGGAAAAGGCACTCGATTTATTGAAGAAAGTAAACTTAGGTCAGTATGATTTAAACTCTAAGATTGAACATCTATCCGGAGGTGAACGTCAAAGGATTACGATTGCACGTCAACTTATGTATCGTCCGGATATATTATTGCTAGATGAATCTACAAGTGCACTCGACACGCAAAATAAGCACATTATTGAACAAATGATTTTTGACATGGTTAAAGAAGGTGTCGCAGTCTTATGGATTACGCACAGTAATGACCAGAGTATGAGACATTTTCATAGAAGAATAACAATTAGTGATGGTGAGATAACGAAAGAGGAGGCGTTAAATCAGAATGAGTAATACAGCCCTTTGTTTAACTGCATTATTATTATTAATTCCAATCTTTATTTCGTATAAAGAAGGGTTACATATTATTAAAGATTTAGTAGTAGCTTCCGTACGTGCAGTTGTACAGTTAATCATCTTAGGTTTTATATTGCACTATATTTTCAAAATAGATCAAGCATGGATATTAATGTTAGCAGTGCTAATCATTATTATAAACGCATCGTGGAACACAATTAACCGTGCTTCTCCTGTTATGCATCATGTCTTTTGGATTTCATTTATTGCTATATTTATTGGAACTGCCTTACCGCTAACTGCTACTGTATTAGCTGGAGCGATTGATTTCAAAGCAAATGAAGTTATTCCGATAGGTGGTATGTTAGCTAATAATGGCCTTATCGCGATTAATTTAGCTTACCAGAATTTAGACCGAGCATTTGTTAAAGATATTACTGATATTGAATCTAAGCTTACATTAGCGGCCACACCTAAATTGGCTTCTAAAGCATCAATTAGAGAGAGTATACGACTTGCTATCGTACCTACGATAGACTCGGTAAAAACATACGGTCTAGTTTCTATTCCTGGTATGATGACAGGCTTGATTATTGGTGGCGTACCACCATTACAAGCGATTAAATTCCAATTGTTAGTTGTGTTTATTCATACAACGGCTACAATTATGTCAGCGTTAATCGCGACATATTTAAGCTATAATCAATTCTTTAACGTCCGTCATCAATTAGTGGCGCGTAATAGTGCACTTAACGCACCCGATGAAGAAGATGAAGATAAATAAATTAAAAAGTCAGTTTTCACTTGAATCACCAAATGAAAACTGACTTTTAATCTACTATGCTTTGTGGCTCTACGTCAAATCGGACTGATGAGTCC